>NZ_CP059996.1 GCF_011769985.2 Sulfurospirillum diekertiae | reverse complement strand
GATATTTTTAGGGTTAAAGTGATTGCTAAATTCCAATACAGAGTTAAACGCCCCACTCTCTTCTATCAGCACGGTATCTTTTTTCTCTTTGGAGAAGATACGTTTATCGCTTCCTTTGGCAACAACGACAGGACGACCTTTTAAAAAAGGATAACGTGTGCGTTCAGCCGATACAAAATAACAATCCAAATCCATATGCAGTTTCACGGTTTCTCTTTACATGTAAGCTTTTATTTCACAGTGTAATATTTAATCACGTGGGGCTAAAAATAAGTGATAATATGTCAATTAAACGATAAAGGACGATCATGGAGCTTGGGCATGTGATTGACAATCTCAAAGATGTGTTAAGCCTAGAACTTGGCAATAAACGCGTGTTTGATAAAGATGTCGCCCATGCCCTTGGACTCTCACGGGAGAGCTTTTCGCATCTGAAGAGGCGTAATTCCGTTCCGTATGAAGCCATTGTCTTTTTTTGTGCCAAGAGGGCTATTTCGATTAATTGGATTTTGTTTGATCAGTTGCCCTCCTTCTTAGAAGAAAATACAGAGCGGTTTGCGCGTATCAAGTATTTTAAAGACCTACACACCAGTGCCGGGGGTGGGGCGTGGAATGAGGAGGAAGGGTTTGAGTATCTTAATGTCTATTACGAGCATTTAAATAGTTTTTCGCAGATAAAAGAAGAGTACCTTCATGCCATCAACGTCATAGGCGATTCCATGGAGCCCACCCTGAAAGATAAGGAGATTGTGGTGTGTGATGTAAGCTGCCAAGAGATTATTCATGGGCATATCTACATTATCAACACCCAAAACAGTGGCTTATTGATTAAGCGCTTGGCCTATGAAGAACAAACTCTTTGCATTCTTAGCGATAACCCGCTTTATCCAACCCAAAGGCTTTCGTTATACCAAGAGGAGATTCAGATTTTAGGCAAGGTTCTTGGTGCTGTGGTGGAGGGATAGATGCTAATAGGCTGATCTCTTTTACTCAAGAAGCGCTTTCACAAATACCTCTCAAACCGTATCAAACTTGAAGCTATCTTATAGAGTAAAAACAGAAAAATCAGTGGAAAGACAATCGTTTTAAAGATAAACGCCACCATAAGATTTAAGATATTTTCACTGGCATGCGTTGCGATTTGTTCATAATGGGCAAGCTTTTGTTTGTAAAATGCGGTATCAAACTTCTCACTCACACTGTCCCAAAACCCTTTATTAGGTGTGGCCGTAGCACTGTTAATGGCTTGCAGTTCTTGGGAGGATTGGCTTACGGCCATTTGGGTCTTTTCAATATTGTAATCGTGTTTGACGTAATGCTCATAGATATAAATATTAGCAACTGCCATCAAAGGAATGGCAATCCGTAAAAAGATGAGCATCGTTACAAATCGCATAAAATAGGAACGTATTTTTTGATCGTCTCTAAAGCGCACGTACAGCCAAAGATTAAAAATCGCAACAGAGCCAACCAAAAGAATGGTGTAGAGATTTCCCACGATGATATTGGAGAGAATTTTTTGGATGCCTAAAGAGGTAATGCTCGCCAACATCACCCATGAAAACTGCTCCACCAAATCGTTTAAAGGATCCAACGCTTCACCAATGGCAATAATAAATCCTGGAATAGCGGTAATTTGTGTCCCTTGTGCCATTGAAATGGCCGCATTGAGCCCTTTGGCTACCCCAAAGACAATCACGGCTTCTTTTAACGAATCATCCACAATAGTTTTTGAAAGAGTGTCCACGGGATAAAACCAGAGACTGCTTAAGAAGCCAAGACAAAGCAGTGAAATGAGAAGTTTATACAACGGTAGTCTGCGTATCATGGTGAGCCTTTTAACTGTGCGTCTTTAATTGTACCCCAAATTCGTATGAGAACGTGAATGAAAGCTTATCTATTGCTCACACAGTATTTAGCATCCGAATGCCAACCGCTGGGGCAACTGCTACCTTTTTTCTCCATAATCTGCTTGGAGTTTTGATGATTAGCCACACACCAATTCCCATCACTGTGCCATCCACTAGGACAGCTACTGCCAAGTTTGGGATGAATGGGTTTGGAGTTCTTGCTATTGGGCATACAATACTTTCCATCATTGTGATAGCCACTTGGGCAACTGGCATACGCACATATTATCAAATTTACTTCTCTTTTCGTGTTATATCATCCCAATTAAATGACGAATTTTCAAAGAACTATTTCTAAATTTGCGTAGCGAATTTACTTTAAAATCGAGTTGCCACATTACATACAAAACGCGTAGAGTTTTGTGGGTACATTTGGCATACTCGCTTCAAGTAGCTTTTCCTAACGCGAAAAGTTCAACGTAAATTTGTAGTAAACATTACATGTACTCTTGATGTTACCATTTAGAAAACTTTTTGACGTTTTTACTTCTCTAATACTTCATTATCTGGTTTTACTGTTTTGTGATTGCTTTGACATAAAGCATCAAATACCAATGGCTGTTTTGGATACCTGCATATGAATCTCTCAAAAATAGCCCGTAAATCAATTTTTCTATAAAAACAATACCCCAATATACCAAAAGCGATTAAAATCGATTCTAGAGCTTTCTAGCTATCAAAAAACACCCATTTAAAAGCAGAGTGCAAACGATAATGTGTGAGGAGTAAAATGAGGTTGAGCGTTTTTTAGAGCAACACCTGTTTTTCTAAAAAGGCTTTGGTCTGTAAAAGCACACTCTCTTGTAAGGCTTTTGGAGCAATCACGCGAATATGAGGAATCCATTTGAAGATGGTAGAGAGAATCTCTTTTTCATTCGTAATTTCTAGACTAAGATAAAAGGTCCCATCGGCAAGTTCTTGCACAATCTTTTGCGTAGGAGCAATGGGGTGGTCAAGCATATAGCGTTTTATCTCCGCACTGATTTCTAAAATGACTTCATAAGGTTCAACATTAGGATTAAACCAAGCATTAATGGCTTTATCCAATCGTTTGGCTAACGTAGTGTCTTTTTCAAAATGATCTTCATGCAAACAAAGATCTTTCATGCGAGCAATATGAAAGGTTTTCACTCTTCCATCAATCACCTCTTCACATAACAAATACCAATACCCATCAAAACTGACCACACGATACGGTTTCACCAACCGATACTGATTCTTATGAAAAAACTGCACCAATCGTGATTCTTCAATCGCTTTTTCTAAAGTATCAAATAATCCAGAGATCACACTCATATCTTCAAAGGATAAGCGGGTATAAAAAACAGAGGAGTGAGATTCGCAGAGTTTACTGAGTAATCCCTCAGAGCGTTTTGCAAAAGAAGGTCCAAGACCATTGGAGAATGTTTTTAAAATATCCAACACTAAAATATCTTCAACCGCCCTACTCTTTTCCAAATGATGGCCTTCCATCATCTTCCATCCATTACCAATTCGATGGATGGGAAAGCGGGTTACTAAGCGTTCATTAAAATCTCTTTGAATGGTTTGAGTGGAGACATTGAACTCTTTGGCAAGATCGTCTTTGTATAATATTTCTCCATCATTCAATCGACCAAGAATGCTCATTAAACGGTACAGGATTTTATCGTAGTCGTGTTGCTGCATTGCCCTCTTCCTTTTTGCTGTAGCCATTATACAAAATCTCTTCTACAAACCACCCTCCCCTCGTTGAAAGCAGTAAGGGCTTTTATGCTTCATGAAACAATGGTCCAAAAATCACATACTTAGTTTTCCCATAATGAGGATTTTGATATAAAATCAAATGGTTATAATCAAAAAAAGACAACATATTTGGTTTCAAAGTAAAAAAAATGTTGTAAAAAGGCTATTTTTGGCGCTATTCTACCTATATTTTGTGTAGATATTTCCCGAACAACAACAGAAGTCCTCAAAATAAGAAAAATATCCTCGTTATGAGAAAAGTTATCCTCAAGACAAGAATACAAATATCCTCAATTTGGGAAAATTTGTCCTCACTATAAGAAATAATATCTCTGGAAAAGCCTATGCATTGGGGCTTTGTGGTGTGTTTAACTCTCTAAGTAGTTTTTTGAATTTTCTATTCATCAAAGAGCCTTTTTTGTGCAACTTTTAAAGAAAAATCCTTATATCTTCCATCTTCCATTTTCATTGCATCAATTTCTTCTGAAGAAAATGCATATTTATACATAAGCATTCCCCTATATGAAGATTCCCATTCGCTCAATTCATTTTTTAAGAACATCTCTTTTAGTTTTGATGCATACTTCTTTTTATTGTTAACGAGCTGTTTAGAATGTTCGACAACCCAATCGATAAACTCATCTATTCTCGCGGTTGGAATGGGTGATTTATGTTCAAGTTCACCACTTATTTTCTCCCATGAAAAAATAAATTTCTTAGAAACTTTTTCATAAAAACAAAATATTCCTGTTCCTGTAACTTGCTCAATCTCTTTAAGCCCTCTTCCAATACCTTCCATCATCTTTGAGGCATGCTGATAAGTTGTTCCAAACTTATCATTCATTTCTTTAATATCTTTTTTGATTATACCAAGTTCGTTAGCTTCTCGGTTAGGCAAAGAATAGTAGCGCAAGTACATCTCATAAATTTTATAGCCAAATTTTGTTTTAAACTTCTTAGACATTGAGAGGTCGATACTCGTATAACCAGCTTTTTCAACTAGATAGTCCAAGAAGTTTTCGGAAATGTTGATTTCAATGAGATGCTGACTTTCTTTATATGACTTAACATCTTGCAAAAATGAAGTGAGAGCCCAAGAAACCTTCTTTCCTGACTTAGAGTCATTAAAATCGCGCAACTCAAAAGGAAGTTTTAGTTCTAGCAAATATGTTTTAATTCTTTCAACATAGGCATTATTGTTCTGTAAGCCAAGCTTTTTTCTTAGTAAGGATAATTCTAGGTGCATTTTAGTCTCTTGCTTCTCTTGATATACTTGCAAAATTGCATCGAGAGCCTTCATTGCACCCAAAGAGAGTTCGCCGTTTTTGGCATCAGTAATAGCGTTGTTTTTACGAAGTAGATCAAAATGCTGTTGCTTCGCTTTTTCTAGAGCCGACGAAGGAGTGGAAGCCTTCTTTTTGTTCATATTATCCTCATTTTGGGAAAAGTTAGTGAATTATACCCTATTTCCATGATTAACATCCTCACTTTAGGAAAAAAGTCCTCAAAATAAGAAAATAACTAATTTTTCCCATCATGAGGATGGAAGATTATTGAATGAGTTCTTCGAGTTGAATTTTTAAATCATTAATTTCTTTTAATATTTTGTCTGCCCTTGCCTTGTTCCCAGAATCAAGTTTTTTATAATCCTTTTCTTGAAATGAGGACTTACTAAGGGCTTTTTTTACAAAAGAGTCATTGTTTTTTGGATCACTCTTTGTAAGTTCTTTGATTTTTTCACGCAGTTCGGAAACGGTTGAATTTTTATTCTTCACAAAATACAGAAGTTTTTTAACGATTTCATCATCCTTAACCTTGTTAATCTCTTTTGCTTGAGAATAATTGAGCTCATTTTCTTTTAGGGCATCCAAAATAAGAGTGTTCATGTTAAGAATGACCAAGCGCTCAATAAGAGCCCCAACCTCATACTTACAAATTCCTCTAACAACGTCCGTTACAGAAATGTACATTTGCTTGTCATAGTCTGAAAATGAAGTTTTACCAGAGTTGTGATTTTTGATTTTATTTAAAAAACTAATAGCTTCTTTAAATGTAATAGACAAAGAGAGGGCAACATTTTCAATAATGCCATAAATCTCATCGTAGGGATTAATGTTTTCACGCTTAAGATTTTCACTATTTCTCATAAACCGTGCTGTAGCATCGCTGATATTGTTTAAAACAATAGAAGGTATTTCTAAAGCATTGTTGATTTTAAATGCCTCTATTCTTCTGAAACCTGATATTCGCTCAAAGCGAGAGCCATTCTTTCTCAGTACAATTGGCTGAAGTAGGCCTGTCCCAAGAAGTCCGTTTGGTTCAATATCTTTTAGATTGCCAGCAAGCTCTTTAACCTCTGTTACAGAATAGGAAATCCTATTATGCATCTGCTCTCCGCTTGCAAGAGAAATTTCATAAATATCTGATATTGGAACCATTATTACGTTTGAAAAATTATCAGTCATTGCTTTTTCAACACTACTTTCAATTTCTCTTATTTCATCCATGATGCTTGATTTTGCTGGTGGTTTTTTTGCCATAATATTGCTCCTTTGGTTACCCGTTACATAACGGGTATATTATTTTATTATTTTTGCTGTGATGCTTTCCAATATTGTAATGATTGCATTGATTGATTTTGATTGATTAGATGCAATATATGTCTCAACATATTCTCTTAAGAACATTCTTTGCGCTGGAGCTTCAAGAATTTCAACTTTATAAGGGATTGCCTCAAGAACCTCCACGGGAATATTCTTAAAAAAGTCAAGATTGCCATTTTCTAAGTAACGAGGTAAAAGCCTTATGATAGTGAGCATCTCTTTTGCATTATTCATTCGACTATCATAAAGTGTTGGAAGAACAAAAATGGATTTGAGCATATTGGCATAATTTGCATACAAGGAATTTGATTTTTGGAAAAATCGCTTTATGCCATCCTCATCAACACTTTTGGTTGCAATTGGAACAAGAAGAACATCTGCAACAAGAAGAGCAGATTTGGTAAGGATACCAAACGAAGGAGGGCAGTCAATCAAAATATAGTCGTAATTCTTTTCAACAGTTTTAATATAATCGGTCAAAACTAGAAGTTTTCCTTTATAATTAAGAGCATCCCCTTCTATTGTTTCAAGCAATTCTTCGTTTGATGGAATAAAATCAAATGAAGCTTTATTAATGCCGTCTGATATTTTCAATGGTTTAACAGACTTCCCGTTAAACATATTTACGATATTGCTTTGATTGTCTCCCGTATAATCGACATCTTTGAGTCCAAAAAAAGAGTTAGTCTGAGATGCTTGCGAGTCCCAATCAATGAGTAAAACCCTGTATTTTTTCAAGGCTAGCTCGTAAGCAATAAAATTTGAAGTTGTGCTTTTACCAACACCGCCTTTCTGGTCTGCCGTTACAATAACTTTTGCCATCATTTTTCCTTTTACCCGTTATGAAACGGGTAATTTAATTTTTTATTACCTTGAGAAAAATTATATCAATATTTAAACATAATTGCAATGATTTTGAAGAAGCTACTTGTATTAGAAAAATATTGAACTATAAAATATATAACGTATAAAAAGATTTAAGTAGGGGAGGGTATTAAGATTTTTGAACATACTATACTCACTCCGACCGGGCAATCGGAGTGAGATTCTCTAAAGAAGTTTGGATATTTCTACACAAAAAGGAGGTTTTTGTCTTGGTATTAAAAGTATAGAGCAACAGACTAAATGCTTTTTCAATCAATACCCAATAAAGAGTAAACCGCTAACCAATATCATCAATATCCGCAGCTCCTGCTTCAATTTGAGCAAGTAATTCTTTTTCACGTTTTGAATCCACTCATCTTTGTCCTGTACGCTAAGATTGCTGGTTTTAACAGAATCAAGCAGTCGTTTGAGTTCTTCTGGGGATTTTTCATCTAAGTTTATGGAAACAGCCATTCATTTCCTTTCTGTATGAATATTTGCAAAATAACATCTTACAAAAAGCAAAGCGCTTTATGCAAGTCAAACGGATTATTTTTTAAACAAAGAGGAGGATAAAAGAGCCTAGAATGATTTTCTTCACTTGGTTTCGAAAGAGAAACTTGCTTTAATGTGCAGAAAAATGGGTATCTTTAGCGATAAGGCTTTTAATATATGCATTGAGTGAAACTCCAATCTCCATAGCTTTACGTGCTGCAGCCATATGAAGTTCAACACCAGGGCGGACATTAAAGACCCCATTAAATTGCTTTTGTGGTTTTCTATTTAACGCTTTACACGTAAGGATATAACTCTCAACGGCCTCTTTGAAATTGGCCTCCAATTCATCCACTGTTGTGGCTTCAAATGTAATGAGATCATTAATAAATTCAATTTTTCCAAAGAAACACCTGTCTTCATGACTGTATTCAACCGAGCCTGTATAATTTTCATACGTTAATACATTAGCCATTAAATGCCTCCTTTAGTTTTTCTTGTATCTGTTTTACAAGATATGTTTTGAGCAAATTATCTGGATGTGGTTTATGAAGATTGAGAACAATATCTTTAGCGTGATGATAAAACTTTACACGTGAACCATCACCCTCAAGCTGCACAAAATCAAGAGCTGACATAAGTGCCAATAAGTCACTCCACGTCAAATTCTTTTTCGGTGGAACTTCCATAAATTTGATCCAAAGTTTATCTCTTTTACTCATGAATAAATGATACCATATTTTAGTTACAAGAACAAGTAAAGAGAATTATTCGTTGTGCAAAGAGGAGGGCAAAAGAGCTAAACCACCCGATGTCTCCCAACACCGAGTGGTTTTACATTAAGCCTGAATCAAAAAAAAGGTAATGAAAGCATAGAGTATTAGGGTAAACGATCGCTAAACATCTAAAAACATCCCCAAAATATCATACTCTCTGTGCTACAATATTTTCTCAAAAAGTATAACCGTGACATCTTTGAGGAGGGCGCATGCGTCAAAAACATATCTGTCTATCTGCCTATGAAAATGACCATGAAGTTATTCGTATAGGCAATCTAGCCATAATCATCAAATGGTCAAGCATCCCTTTTAATGCTTTTTGAATTGTACTTTCATCAATATCCGCATCTTTATCGCAATACTGCACTTCGATATTTTCATCTTCCCATTCAACTTCAGTAATGAAGTAATTAATACGGTTGACAAGATGATAGCCAGCACAAATAATGAGTTGTCCACCAATATCTTCAAGTGTCCAGACCTTTTTAGGTGTCCTGCTTGCAACGTTTAGGACAAATTCTAAATCCTCTGTACGCGCGCATTCCATTTGGCCACCCCACGCATTAGCACTTGGCCACCCTGCGCATCAACACTTAGCCACCGCGCGCATTGATCATTTGGCCAGTTAGCTGAGTGTGATGCGTGGCTAAGTTAGAGTTAAGGTAAAGAGTATTCTTCACTATAATACACCTAAAAAAAGGTGTGATAAATGAGGAGAGGATGTATGAGTAAAATCAAAGAGGTGTTAAGATTAAAGTATCTTAACCAACTATCCAACAGACAGATTCAAACTATCACCGGAGTGTCAAGAAACAGTGTCGCCAATTATGTCAACTGCTTTATAGAGCTTGAAGCATCACTTGAAGATATACTAGAACTCACAGAACCAGATTTAGAGCAGCTATTTCATCCAAATAAGTCATCGCAAACCGCAAAAAAAGCCGAAGTATCTCTTATACATCCTGATTGGAACAATGTAAGAGTTGAGTTGAGTAAAAAAGGGATGACAAGAGCGCTTCTCTATGAAGAGTATAAAAACGTTCAACCAGAGCTATACAGCTACAGTCAATTTAATCGCTACTATGCAAAATTTTTAAAATCTATCAATCCATCTATGCGTCAAGTTCACTATGCAGGAGACAAGTTCTTCATAGACTACAGCGGAGTTACAATGCCAATTGTAGATCAAAGAACAGGTGAGATATCAAAGGCACAAATCTTTGTGTCTGTGCTTGGTGCAAGCGGTTACACATTTGTTCATGCCACACTAAGTCAATCTACCAAAGATTTTATCAAGTCACATGTCCAAGTAACTCCGTTTTTACCAGTGTAGGTATAGCCTGATTTGAATTCATTTTTCATTGTTTTTCCTTATGGGTTTGTTCTTTTATACATCCAGCTTATTAAGCGTGAACACCAAACCCGAAGGAGCATAGTTCTCCCTAAAGGGAGTTTTATGCTCCCTTATCGGGTCAACTATTGAGTGTAGTTTTATTGTGGGACTAGCCAGTTGCTTCAAAAACTCTACAAAAATCAGAACTTGAAGATTATTTTAATGAAATAGTAATTAATCAAGGACAGGAAGGATTAGTTATTAGAAGCAATGATTATCCTATTGTTTATAAACTAAAGCCTGTTCATACAATTGATCTTGCAGTGATTGGGTACACTTGTCAAGCGAAGCGCAGAAGTCGTCAGTTTTTAATGTAAGAAAGTTGCGAATTGAAACTTAAACCACCTCTGGATTTTGACTGCTTTGGTTTGAAGATTTAGCTTCAAACTTATAGATTTCTGAGTGTAAAACTCCTATTTGTTTTTTTTCTTTTAAAATGTTTAAAAAAGATGGTAAAAAAACTATGAAAAATGGGGGTAAGCGAGTTTGCCAACTGTGCATACAAATTTCTACGCAATTTATACACACAGTTAACACCTCGTTTTTTGTAATTTTCTTTGCAGAAATTACAAAAAAGATTTCGATATTACTAAAAATAGTAATTATCTCAATAATTTTTCAAAAAAATTCTCAAATCAAAAATAATAAAAACAATAAAGTGCGCCTGCATTTTGCTAGGCGCACTTTATTGTTTCATTGGGAAAACCTAAATGCTCATTAGAGATTAATAGTTAAATTTGATAAACAAGGCAGATTCTTCTTCTATAGTCTAATTAGCTAATTAAAAAAAGAACAAAGAGTTTGAAATTTTTAAATTTTAGAAAAAATGGTCAGTAAAGTTGCACTTTTGCGTTTGCATAAAGGCAATTTTTATGATATTATTATTACACAGATATTTTTCGCCTTTATGCCTACAATGCCTTAAAGTTTTAACTTGTATCTTCCTCTATTTGCTATTTGATACGAAGCAAATTAACCCGATATTATGTAGCACACGCACAAGACTTTTAGCCTGATTTTTCACTAGATTTTTTCTAAATATGATATAATTTTCACATAGGTTTTGGTTTGCTGATAACTTTTTGCTTTCAGCCTTTATTGTTAGGTTAAGCACGCGTTTTTCCTGAGTCACTATCGGTGACTTTTGGAGTCACAGCTTTTAGAGCTGCACCAGCGTGTTTAACCAAGCGATTTAAAATTAATTTGACTTGCGCCATTTATTGTGAATTTGATAAAACTTATTTTTTAACATCTCAACCTAAAGCCAATCGCACTGAACGCCATTACAGGGAATGTTTAACGCTGAAACCGCCGTAATGTATTTCATCTTCACAAGCAAACTATCTCTTTGATAGCGATTTCATGTAATTTTGTTGCTTGATTAAATTTCACCTCACACTCAAACTCTAGCTCAAAATCGTACCGATTATTTTTTGTATAGACACTCAAAAACTTTGTTTTATCATCAAATGAAAAACGCTCAATCGCAGATGTTTTGAACCAAATCTCTTTATTTAAAGTCCACGATACTATTTCAGAAAAAGAGATATTTGCATATACATCTTTTGGGATATGTTTGTCTATTTCCAAATTTGTTGATTTAACAAATTTTGCTCTTAATGCTTTCATTAACTCAATCCTTGCGCTCATCTATTTTTAAATTTTCATTAATAATAATTTCTTTGGTAACTATCTGGCAAGGATTTGACCACTCATGACTGTACCCTAATGCATTAGTGATAATCTCTTTATTGTGCCATGATGTACTTTTGCTCTCATGCGTATGACCATAAATCCATAATTTTCCACTCATATTTTTTACTAAATCCTCTCCATCAAAACAAAAAAACGATGTACTAGGATTGCGTGCGTAGGACATATTTTGGTGCTCAAATGCAATGCTAGGACTATAATGGGTAACCATCACATCACACACTTGGTGCACTGTTTTTAATTTGGCATACTCTTCCTCAAATAACTCATCAAAAACATCTAGTTTGGTATAGCGTTTATCGTTGATGCAATCACCCCAAAGCTCTTGTAAAAATGCTTCTAAGGAAGGAAAATAATGAGCGCTTTGCATTTCCCTAAGAAGTTTTTGATTTTTATGCACATAGGCACTATGATACCAACCCATAGCGCCGCCAAATTTAATTCCCTCAATCTCTTCTATTGTGCCATCAAGCACAATCATTCCAGCGTCTTGATACCTCATTTTTGCTTCTGTTGCTTTTTCAATACCGTTTTCAAAGAGTGATTTATATTCACTATCTGCAACATAATAATCATGATTTCCCATTGTGAGGATGATTTCTTTATAATAAAGCTCTTTGAGTATTTTTAGAATATTGATATTTTGTTCAATACTATGACCAATATCGCCCGCTAAAATAAGGTAATCGCCTTGGGGTTTGAGTTTACGCCAAAAACCAACAATGGCATCTTTGGGTGGAGATAGCTTATTTTTGTTCCCTTGATGAGGATACCCAAACCAATTATCAAAGTGTGTATCGCTTAATATGTCTATGAGAGCCACTTTTTTATCCTAATACCTTTGGGATAACCAAATCTTCTCTTCGAGCTATCTTATCCCTAAAAGGCATAATGTCGTCTTTAATGTTTTTCACACATTGCTCACTCAAATCAATCTCTTTATCGAAATCCAAAGGAGTTTCCACAAGCTCCGTGAAATAGTGTTCATTATCATCTAAAAAAAATGGCATCACTTTGTAGTCTGTGATGCTCTCCAAAACCTCAATAAAGCCTTTGTGTTCGCTCTGAATATAACATGTTCCCATATCGCCTACAATCTTATTATCAGGAGCTATTTTTACTTTGATGAGCATTTTTAGTCCTTTTTTATAAATCATTGATATTCTATATTTCAATAAATTTGTTTTATCACTTTCGGAATTAAGTATAACTCTCAAAATCTATTTTAGTGTTTTTTCAGCGCTATCTATCTCTCTTCTTGTTTTAGCATGCATGTAAAGCTTCTTTTTTATAACTTTAACCCAAACTGCTAGTTGTAAATATGGTTTGAAAGTTGCTTTAAACTCCATAAAAAGCCGTGGGAGGCGAGATTATGGAGCGAGATATTATAACAGTTTATTGTTTAATTGATGAGTATTTGAAGGTATCAGGGATAAAAGATGATGTTAGAGCAGAGATTAGTAATGCAGAAGTGCTGCTTATCGGGTATATGGCAGTGAATGATTTTAGTGGTAACTACTATAAAGCCCATCAGTATTCTATGATGATGCAGTTGGTCAAAAGGATTGATTACACGAGATTTTTGCGTCGCTTAGCCAAAATAAATGAAGTGTTATCAACACTATTTTTATTTCTAGGCTCATTGTTTCAGCGATTAAACGGTGCAAAGATTTACTCTGTTGATTCTTTTCCTGTTGAATTGTGCCAAATCACAAGGCAAAGCAGAGTCAGATTGTGGAGTGATCCATCACTCAAAGGTTATAATGCATCCAAAGGGAGATTCTTTTATGGGCTTAAAGTCCATATGGTAGTCACAACCGATAAAGAGCCTGTAATGGTACATATCTCAGAAGGCTCCATACACGATGTTACGGCGGGTGTGGCATTACACCCTGAAGCATCCAATGAATCGCATGTCATTATTGACTCCACTGCCCAAGAGAAGCATATCACTTATCCCACCGATGGTAAACTTGCCATTAAGATGATTCACGCATTGCATAAGATTGCAAAGAGGGAAGGTATTGCACTACGACGTACCTACCTCAAAGAGATAAAAGAGCATCGTATCACCTTACGCTTCTTTAGACATCCCAAGAAGAAGCACAAAGCACGCAGTGCTATGAAACGTTTACGCACCATTGCAGGAATAGTGATGCGTGATATGCAAAGAAGTTTTACACTAGAACAAATAGCATTCTACGCTGAACAATTTTCACTTTACACAAAGGTACTTTTACAAAAAAGAAGCGATAAGGATAAAATCTACTCCTTGCATGAACCTCACATTTATGCCATGGCAAAAGGGAAAGATCATAAAAGCTATGAATTTGGTGTTAAGGCTTCTGTTGTCACCACCTACACGCATGGGATTGTGGTAGGAGCAGTCGCCCATGAGAGCAATGAACACGATTCTAAAACATTGAAGGCTGTCCTGACCCATGCGTCCACACACAGACACACACCTATCCAAAGGGCAACGTGTGATAGAGGATACCGTGGCATTAAAGAGGTCAACACCACACATATTTGCATCCCCGGTATTCATTTAAAACGTGACACGAAAGAAGAAAAAGAACACAAGAGAAAACAGTTTAGACGTAGAGCTGCCATAGAGCCTACCATTGGACATCTCAAACATGACCACAGAATGGCACGAAACTATCTTAAAGGCTTTATCGGAGATCAGATCAATCTACTCATGGCTGCATGTGCGTGGAATCTGAAAAAATGGATGAATCTCTTCATCCATGCTCTTTTTTTAGCAAAAGATTATAGGCAAATGATGGTGAGTATAGGGTATATGAAACTCTATTGGTCTGTGTGGATTTGGCTTGGGTTGACTCAAAGAGAAAGCAGGCTATAATTTGTGATGTTTTTGAGTTTTTCAGGCTCGACTAATTCATAACGGCTACATGTAAGGCATATGTAAAGTTGTTTGCATCACCAGAATCTGAGATAATTACATCTCCTTGTTGAATTGTACCATGCTTAATAATATGTGCTTCTTTGATTTCAGTGAGTTTTCTTTGAAAATTCATTCCACCACATTCTTTTCTAAAAGCCATAGAAACGCCACTACCAAGCGTTAATTCTGTATTTGAGGCATTTACAATAAATGTGGCATCTGCTTTGATAATATCTCCAAGCATAATCTTTAAAGTCACATTGTTCCTTAGGCAGTAAGTTTATTTGAATTATAGTTGAACTTCTATCAAATAACAGACGGGACCATTTGGGTATTTTTCATCTTCCAAACAATTTGTTTTTTCTAATTTTATATCAAATTTTCGCTCAACACCTTTTTTGGTAAGGCCTTTTGAGTTGTTTATAGGAATAAATTGTGAAGAATCAACAGCAATACTTTTTACAGTGCCCTGAAACTCAATTCGTTCATAAAAAGAGCTTTCTTGAAATTCTATATCATGATAGTCATTCCAAACATTATAATTCAATTTAACCATCATTTTGTAATACTTTCCAACCTCTAATACCTTATCATCATCAATCATAAAAAGTTTGAATCCTCCCATGTCTAAAAATGCGTAAAAATTAGATTTTTTATAAACACAACACTCTATTTCATAAAAGTAATCTTTGATATGCCTGCATTTAAACTCTCTTTCATCGCTTACGCCAATTATTTCACTAAGCAAAGCTTCAAGAGCAAATTCTTTTTTTTGACCGATGAAATATTCAGGCAAATCACCTTCTTGAATGTATAGGTTACTCGTTTTAAAAAAAAGGGTTGAAGGCATTGGTGGTATCCTTTAGTTATGTTTATATTAATTGCTCTTTCTTGAATTGACAGAGATAATGTAAATTAATGCTGGAATAATTTTTTTCCATTCGGCTTTTGTAAGTTTCCATGAAAAAAAGGCACCTGCCGCCAACCATCCTGCGGGTCCTATTACAAATGCTATCGTGCTACCAAGACCTGAATAAACTGCAAATGGCAAAGTGATTCCAACTGCGTGTGTTAAAAATCCAAGTGCTGTTGTAGAAGCTAGAAAAATTCCAAATCCTGATGCTTGAGCTAAGCCAAGTGCTGCTACAGTAGTTAAAACTCCAGTGTAGCTTTCACCTTTAATGTTGGATTCGTTTGTTATTTTTTGCAAATCAATCTGTTTAACAAAAAAATCTACTCTTTCTTTTGGCTTCATTTTGTTTAACGCTTCGATAATGACGGCTAAACTTAAATGCAGTTCGCTTTCTTTTATCGTGGAATTTTCTTCATATGTATCCATTTGCTTACATGCACCAATGATAAGTTCATCGTAACTTGGGATTTCTCTTAGGGCTTCAACATCGTTTTCTGAATCAGTTTTTTTCTTCAATTTATCCCATACGGATAGTACATTTTGTTCAATACTGGCTATGGTTTTAGAGTGATAAAACCATTTGAGTTTATTTGCAATTCCTTCAGGCGTAACCTCTTCTTTTATATCAAGTAACTTTCCAAGGTTTTGAATATCTTCACTATTCCAATCAGCTATAACATCTACGATAAGTTGCGGCATTTTATTCCTTTTCTAAATCTATTTTTCGATGCTTTCATTCTTTGTCTTTTTTTGCGATGCAAACACTGCATCTTTAATAGCAGACCAAATTGTTTTTATATAATTGGGTTTCTTCTCTGAAAAAGGCAAAGGACGACATGCTTCCATTACTCCAAATCCAAGTCTTGCCAATAAAACACCATTTGCCAAACCTTGTCCCGCGGATATAGAAAATTTATTAATTGCAGATGCACTAAATACTTCACTCGCAAGTTCCCCCGCAAGTTCTGTAACTCCTGCAAAACAGACATTAAAAATCCCTTTTTTTAGAAGAACTATCGTTGAGAGCCATCCAGCTTTAAAGCCATAAAGTGTTGAAATCTCTTTTGTGAGCAGAAAGCTTCTCCAAACAATAAGACCTGCATCCAATAATGCTACTGGAGAGATGGCTGTTGATAGAGCTACTTGTAATGAGGCTGTTTTAATTTTGTTTTTAACCTCTGTATCTATCACACCTAAAACCTCTTCATCAAGGTCTTTATAAATTTCTTTGTAGTGCTGTGAATTGTTGATTCGTGATTCAAGAAGTTCCACCATCTGTTTTAGGTCATTATTGGCACTTGATGAATAGAGGGTAAGTAGCTCTAGCGTTTGTGGGACAATATGTTTATCAGGATTGATTTTTTGTTTGGCATAGAATTGTTGCGTTTCTTGCACATTTTTGAGACGCTTAATTTGCTGATAGTTTTTAAAGGTAAAAAGGCTCAGTGTGGCAATAAGAACAAGTAACGCACCAAAATAGACCATATCTAGCAGTGATCCACTTGAAAATAATTCAAGAAGTGTTTTAAAAGAATCAACTATAAGAGCCACCAACACAAACATAATCAGTATGCTTATGAGTCCCGAGAGAGAACTAAGAAACTGTACACACTTTTGAAACGTAGTCAATGATTCCATGCTCGTTAACGCATCAAAAGTATCTTCAGTAATTTCAACGCCGCCATCGGCATCTTCTATAAACGGCTTAATCAAAGGTTTTTCTTCATTTGTATTTGATTCAGTGACAATTTCACTGAAGGGCTTTATTATACTCATAGTAAATCACCAATAAGTTTATGTATCGCTTTATCCATGTTAATATGCTCCAAAGGTTCATTGTCTCGATAAGATTTTTTAGGCGGTAAAAATTTAAATGACTCTTCTTGATTCTCCCACGTATCTTTACTTGGAAACTGTGAAGGAATTTCACCAGGATAGACATGATGCAACTTTCCATCTTTTTCTAAGATACCTTCAATGAAAGAGAGCATCTGACCCCCATGCTCTTTTTTAATGGTTTTTGTTGTTTTAAGGGCTGCAACCAATTGAGTGTCTGTCTTAATATGTTTTATATCCATATCTTTTTTCAAGCCTTCTATCATATCATCTAGCAACAAACTGAAATTTGCATGCTGAGATGAAGAAACTTCATCAGCCTTAGTTGCTATAAAAAGCACTTTTTTAATTGATGGAGAAAACCATTGTGAAATAGGATTTTTATTTTTGTGGTCATATAAATAAAACATACTTTGCAGCCCTAATTTCATATCTTTGTAGCATGCATAGCCATTTTGAAGAGCTTCGACGACATCCACCAAAACCACTTGTCTGTCAAATCCTTTAAAATACTCTAAGTGAATTTCTTTAACCACTTTTTTCACATAGTTAGTATAGTTAGATTTAAAAAATTTGTGGAGTTTTTCATTGTTTTCTTTAATAGGAGCAAAATGCAAGATAGGGTCACTCGCTAAATCCGAGGGCATGATAAATCTTCCTGGAGTTAGCTGAGAATAGTGGTTTTTTTTAAGATGATACAGAAGTGCTTTGTATTCTTCGTGGACTTTTATCCATAGCTCTTTATCCTCAATCGTCTTTACATCGTTAATTGTTTGGAGGTAATGATGTACTAAAGGATCATCTATTTGAGTAAGCCACGTTAATGTTTTTTCGCTCCACTCTTCAAAACTCATATCAAGTAAAGATAAATCAAGTAGCCACTCTCCTGGATAATCTATCAGTTCTATACAAAATTTATTTTCTACAATCCATGGAAAACGCTTTTCAGATTCAAACTCAAGCACAATATTCGTTATCTCATCGGTGCCTTTAGGCCATACATTGTCTTTCTTAAGCATATCAATGTAGGTGTAATAATCAAAGCGTTTGGTCATCAAATTTGGGGATTTTATAGTGACTTTAAATAGCTTTTTATTGGTAATGCTGGCTAATTTACTTTGATAAAGGAGTTGGTCCACCAATGAAGTGATAAAAACGGTTTTTCCTGCTCGGCTAAGACCCGTTATAGCTATTTTGATATTGTTGGATGGCAAAGATATGTTCGGTAAATAGTCACCTAAATTCTTTATCGCATTAATGGGGGTTTCTATCGTGTTCTTATAGAGAGTTGTTTTCATTCCGAAATAATCCTTTTCTTAGTAAGGTTATCAATTATCGTGTTTTAGGATTTTTCCAAACTTTTTCCTTACATGTAAAACACAATTATACCCACAAAAACCACCACAAAAAAGAGGACTTTTCCATAATGATTTTTCTTTTGAGGGGCATCATACTCTAAGCGTATCGTCACAGGTTTTATCTGCATAGCTCTTTCTCTACCTTTGCTATCACTTTGCCAATAAGCGTTATATCGTCTAACCCTAATTTATTTATACATGTAGGCGTGTAATTTGGATTGTCACTTCGTAAAGAGATGGTGCCCTTTGCGTCTTGAAAGAGTCTTTTGACAAACAAGCCTTCAAGTGTGTGAATCATAAAAATATCTCCATCCTCAAACTCTTTACATGTAGTGTCGCATAAAATAATCTCTTTATCTTTAAGTGTGGGTTCCATAGAATCGCCTATAACATTAATCGCGTGAAGAGACGCTTCTTGTGCGTGCGAAAAACTATTTAATCCCTCGTAATGGATGTACATGTACTCAAAACCCTCTTCATCATTCCACGCCCCACCGCCCGCACTGGTGTGAAGCTCTTTAAAGTATTTGATGCGCGCGAACCGTTCTGTCTTTTCTTCCAAGGACTTTGGCAATTGATCAAATAAAATCCAATTAATCGAAATAGCTCTCTTGGCACAAAAAAAGACAATGGCTTCATACGGAACGGAATTGCGTCTCTTTAGATGCGAAAAGCTCTCCCGTGAGAGTCCAAGGGCATAAGCGACATCTTTATCAAACACGCGTTTATTGCCAAGTTCCAGGCTTAACACATCTTTGAGATTGTCAATCACATGCCCAAGCTCCATGATCGTCCTTTATCGTTTAATTGACATATTATCACTTATTTTTAGCCCTACGTGATTAAATATTACACTGTGAAATAAAAGCTTACATGTAAAGAGAAACCGTGAAACTGCATATGGATTTGGATTGTTATTTTGTATCGGCTGAACGCACACGTTATCCTTTTTTAAAAGGTCGTCCTGTCGTTGTTGCCAAAGGAAGCGATAAGCGCATCTTCTCTAAAGAGAAAAAAGATGCCGTACTCATAGAAGAAAGTGGGGCGTTTAACTCTGTATTGGAATTTAGCAATCACTTTAACTCTAAAAATATCGTCAATGAATGGAAAAAAGAGTTTAAAGACAAAGAGGGCGTTATCCACGGTATCGTGATTGCCAAAAGCTATGAAGCTAAAACGTATAAAATAAAAACAGGCACCTCTTTAAGAGATGCCCTTGTCATGTGTCCTGGTCTTATTGTGCTTCCGAGTGACCATCTCTTTTACCAAATGCTCTCCTTTAAACTCAAAGCCTACCTTGAAACCAAAATACCCCTCTTAGAGCAATACAGCATTGATGAATTTTGGGGAGATATTGGTGGCTGGATAGAAGAGGAGAACACGCTAGCCTTTATTCAAGCCTTGCAACAAGAGATTTTAGAACGCTTTGATTTGCCTATCTCCATTGCTGCTAGTAAAAGCAAATGGATTGCAAAGCTTGCCACCGATACCATTAAGCCTTATGGGACTAAAGTCATTGAAGCTCATGAAGTTAATGCTTTTACAGACCCTATGAAGATAGAAGAGTTCCCAGGGATTGGAAGAGCCATAGAGCGGCGGTTAAAAAGCTATGGGGCAGAAACACTGGGAGATGCTAAACGCATGCAACGACTCTTTGAATCCTATGGAAAAACAGGCAAAGAGCTCTATCTAAAAATCTTAGGAGAAGACAACGAACCCGTTCATCCTTCCAGAGAGCGAAAAGGCATTGGTATCAGTCGTAACTTTGCAGCCATTGGAGAGAGGGAAGAGTTAAAACGCAGAGTGCTGATACTCTCACGGTATCTAAGCTACACCATCAGTAAACTAGGACTCAATCCCACCACCTTTTATATGAAGCTGCGTTACCAATACGGCACCAAGTCTGCTAAATCTATCACCCATGATCGGTTATTCAATGAAGCTTTCTTTATTGACCTTGCCCAAAGCCTCTTTGATGAACTCGACACTCATCCTCATTATAAGATTCATTACATTGGATTGGGGGCGAGTAATTGCACAGGCATTCATCAACGTAAAAGCTTTTCGATTTTGGAGATTGAAAAGGATACCAAACATGCCAAACTGACCCAAGGGCTTATGAAAATTAGGGATAAGTATGGGGTGGATATGATAGGGTATGCAAAGGAGAGGGTAGGGTAAGTAGCATACTTTTTAGTAATTTGAGGTCACAATTTGTGACCTCAAATACAATTCAAACTTCAATTATCAAATAGTAAAGTGGCTTGGAATATTTATTATAGAGGCAAAAAATGGACTTGTTCAGATTTGTTGCTGTCCATCTCTTTTATCTATTTAAGTTCGATTCAACCCTTCAAAAGGCATAATCATTTCTGAATCTATATTGGAGTTTTTAGCCCATGATTAAAAAATGTTCTTTAGACGAAGATGGTGCATTTTTCCTTGAGATGGATGATGAGCCTGTAAAATTTATTTTTGATCAAACCCTCTCTCATTCCTACCTCAATTCTGCCTATTTAGAAAAAAGTGGCATGGCTAAACTCTACTTTGGAAAAGAAGGCTTTTATCTTCACTTTCAACCCCTCAATAGAGATGAGTTTTTAATTGATGAAGAGATTGATGGCATTTTTGGAACTGATATTTTCAGATATTTTAATGTCACTCTTACTAACCAAACCATCTCTTTTGAGAAAAAAGTCCAATACAATGTCACATTTTTAACTGGAGCTGGTATTAGTCAAGAATCTGGAATTGAGACGTTTAGAGGCAAAAATGGGTTATGGAACAATATTCCAATAGAGCGTGTTTGCACTGCAGATGCATACCAACATAACAAAGAAGAAGTCATTGAGTTTTACAATCAAAGACGCTTACAGCTAAGCAACAAAGTTCCAAATAAAACGCACCTAGAAATAGCAAAATTCCAAAATAAATATCCTAATAATGTCTTTGTAATCACTCAAAATGTAGACAATCTACTTGAAAAAGCAGGTTGTAATGCCATTCTTCATTTGCATGGCTATTTACCAAACTTACGTTGTTCAAACCACGAGTGTGATTATGTTATCAACATTGGGTACGCATTGCAAGAAAATGATGTATGTCCTTTGTGTCATCAAGCCTTAAGACCTGATATTGTCTTTTTTAATGAGCCAGCTCCCAACTATGCCCTTTTAGAAAACATATTGAACAAAACAGATATTTTGGTGGTTATTGGAACAAGTGGGCAAGTCCTTAACATTAACAAAATGGCAACGAGAGTTAGTTTTTCCCTCTTTAGCACATTAGAACAAAGTTCAGTAGTCAATGACACTTTGTTTGATGATGTCATTTATGGTAAAGCTACTGAAACGATAGATTCGATTATAGAGATTATCGAAAATAAACTGATTGTTCATTCCTAAAACTACATAATATTAGCCCCAACGCACAAAAATCCTTCGGCTGTTACAATATGCTTTTTATCCAACCCATCAAAAATTCTGCACCAATTTTCAACAAAAAATTTGAGAACACAATCACTATCATCAAAAGTATAACTGAAACCCCCATACATCCCTTCAATGCCAATCCATTGTTTTGATTTAGTATCAAAAGGGATAGTGAGCTTTGGTAGTGTAATGTTAGATGTATTGATGCTTGGAAAATCATCATTGATGACTTTATAAATCAGTGTGTGAAAATTTTTTTCAATACATGCTAAATCTTCTTCTATGATGCTGTTTTTAAAATCCATATAGGCATAAAATTGTTCGATGATTTCAAGCATTTCTTGTGGCAGTGATGTATAAATTTTTTCTTTAAAAGATTCGGGAATATCTCCATAAAATGCTTCTGCGATACCACCAGCAATACACGCTTGTGTATCGGCATCCCCTTTGAGCCAAATGGCATTACGAATAGCACTTTCATAATCTTCTGATTCTAAAAAAGCAATAATAGCCTCAGGAACGCTTCCTTGGCATGTTTCATTAAAGCGATAGTTCTTTTCTATTTCAGCGAGGGTTTTACTAAGGTTGTATCCAAATCGTGTTTCTATTTCGTGTTTGATTTCATCTTTTGAGGCGTGTTGTCGGGCTAAAAAAATGGCAAGCGCTGTTGCTTGTGCCCCTTTGATTCCTTCTGTATGATTGTGGGTAACTTCTGCACTTTTTTGAGCATATTCTAAAACATCCTCTATGGAGTCATATAAAAAACCAACAGATGAAACTCTCATGGCACTACCATTACCAAAGCTCCAATAAGGCTCACTCTTTTCGTCCCACACCCAATCATTAAAGCGCAGTCCATAGCCTTTAAATACATGTTCTCTTGCATATGCTTTGAGGGTTTTGGCTATGTCTTTCTTATTCATCAAAGCATCTGCAATGGCAAGGGTTAACACCGTATCATCTGTAAATTGAGATTTATCTGTTAGTAGTGGAAATTGATAACTTTCTACGGGATGAAATTCATAAACAGAGCCACAAATATCACCAAAAATTGCACCTAGCATTCTTATTGTTCCAATAATGAAAGTACATCGCTTAGCCCATCCGTATCCCCATAAAAATACTCTTCAAGCAATGGTTTGATTTTATATTTGATGACAAAAGAAAAATCTGCATCGTTTTCAATTTTCATAAAATAGCTATGCCCAATTTGATAATCTTCTCCCAGTTTTTCGGTAATTTTTTGGTTAAGTGCCTTGAGAAGTTCTTTTGATTTTGGGTGATTGATGAGTTCGTCATTTGGCTTCATCTTAACAAAAGTAAATCGTCTTCGTAGCGCAATATCAATCAGTGCAATTGATTTATCGGTACTATTCATAGTGCCGATAATAAAAAGATTGGATGGTATGGTAAATAATTTTTTAGAGTAGGGGAGCACCACTTCAATGACATCGCGCTTATCTTCTTCAATAAGCGTGATTAATTCACCAAAAATTTTAGAGATATTCCCTCGATTAATTTCATCAATGACTAAATAGTAATTTTCATCTCTATTCTCTCTTGCTTCTTGACAGATACTTTTAAAGATGCCGTCTTGAAGTTCAATAGTGCCCTTTTCATTGGGGCGAAACCCTTCAATAAAATCTTCGTAGCCAAAATTTTGATGGAAAGTAATAAAGTTAATTCTTGATACTAATCCAGCATCAAATTTTTCTCGCTGATAAGAGTTATTCAACGTAATGGCATCAAAAATTTTATTTTCTGGTAGCCTTTTTTCAATAAAACTAATCAATTGATTAGTATTGTGAGTTTTCCCAACACCAGGCGATCCAAAGAGAATTATATTTTTTATTTTAAACATTGTTTCATTCCCCTTTGGTGTTTTTTGCGTATTAAAGAGCGTTATACCTTCATCAATAGTATCAATATAGGATTGAAAAATTCTTCTAAACTTAATTAGGTTTTCTACTTGCCAATTGATATAACTTTCCCATTCTTCACGATTTTCGATATTCCCTTCAAAACTTACAAAAACTCTCCTGGCACTACCTGTGTCTTCTTGCCACGTCAAGGTTTCTTCATAGGCGTTATCTATTTCATTTTTATAGGTTAAAAGTTTTTCAAAGCGTTCTTTATAGTTGTCCCCATCTAAATAGAGTTCTACAACAAAGCCTTTTGCATAACCTTTTGTGTAAACACAGCCATAACTGATATTTGATTTTCCTGCTCGAAAAGATAGATAATGTCTTGGGCGTTGTTCTTGGGTATTGTAAGTTATATCGATGTTGAAAGTACTATCAAACGCATCTCTTCTTTGTTGAATTGCTTGTAAGAGTTGAGGAAAAAATTCTTTATATAATTTTTTAGAGTTCTTTGTATTGTCATTGTTTAGAGACCGGTAGTACTCTTTATGAAGAGCTAAAGATTTTTTAGCATTTTCGCAAATCTGTGGGCCAAAGTCTTTACAAATACTATCAATCAAATATGTTTCAGCAAACGCATTAATGGTTCTAGCAAATTGTTCACCTCTTACCATATAGACTAAATTGTTGATATAATCACTTAGGCTTGTATCATTCCAGATAAATTTTTTTTCATTTTTAATTAATGCAACAATATCAGAAGTGATCTTTTTTTGCTTGAGAGATGGAAATTCTTTTTCATTTTTAAAAGAATATTGTTTAAATTTTTCATATACGTCAATTATTTGTTCATTTGCAATCTGTGCCATACACTATCCTTACTTGGTATTTAATTGTTTCAATATATTGCTCATAGTCTTCATTGTTTTGGTTTAAATCAATACTTCTCAGTTTCAATTTTACAGCTTTTTCTCCAACACCAAGAATTAAATTTTCATGTGTTTTGTGAAGGTGCTCAGGGTATAAAAGCATGGTGTTATCAATATTAAAATTAGTACCATAGGTGAACATTTGATATTTGTCTGCCACAGACAAATTGTCCTTTGTTTGGACTATTTTATACTTAGTATCTATAATCATGCTACTGGTTAAAATATCAGGCTTTAGTTGTAAATTTCCAAAATTTCTTTGACTCTGTAGTTTTGTTGTACTATCGATGGATTGGTACAATCTGCCGATAAATTTCTCAAAAACTTCACTCATATCAAATAAAAAAGCAAAACTTTTATTGTTTTCATCATTAGGCAAGGGAATGAGCTTTTTTAATATCATGATAGCAGTTTCAAAACTCTTTAAATACCGGCTATTCATTCGATTAAATTCAATGTTTATCTGATTGAGATTGGAAAAATGTAAAAATGAAACTTCGTCTAAAATCATTTCACATTTATGCAGATTTGGATAAGAACTAAATTTTTTAAACACCTTAATGGCATAGAAAAAAAAGCGATTAAGTTCATTGTCCATCGTGAACTCATCGTATTCACAATAGATACTTTGATGGTAAAAATTGGTGAAATTCTTTTCGATGACATACTTGCCACGTAATACTTTCAAGTTTTTAGATAGACAAACATACTTTTTGAAAATACCTTTTTTAAACTCATTAAGCAGTGCATCGCTAAAGTGGCGAATAAAAATTTCTAGAAAATGGCTTTTTATACTTTGTAGATTTGAAAAATCCCTATTGGTAAGTTTAACATCAAACGCATACATCAGCATGTAGATAAAAATATGTAAATTTGTTTGTTCTTTGTCTGCAATTTTTGGGACAATAAAATAATTTTCATTCTGAATTTTGAGAAAACCGCAGTTGTTTTTAGGCTTGATACCTTGAAATGTCATTTCAAAAAATGGGTATAGCTCTTTATTTGATTCGATTTCTTTCGTGAGTGAGGACGGAATATATTCGTTTTCATACAAAAATTGCATAGGACCTCTTGCTAAAAGCTGATACCTCTTTTGAATTAAAAGTATAGCGTAGATGGGATAAACTTTTAAAAAACATCTGGCTGGATTTAGAAAGTAAGATGGTTATTTTTAAACTCAAAATAAAATATTACCATACATCATGGACACTATATTGTCCATCCACTCTTGTAAACTTCTCTTATCAATCAAAGGAGTTTCCCATGGACGTTATCGAAAAAATGGTGAAGTGGTTTGAAGAGAAATACTATTACATCCCAGCCTTTATGCTAGTATATATGATGATGCGCTAATTGAAAATAAGAGAGGTCAATAAGTAATATTTTTGAAATTTTAGAAAAAGCAGATGAGTAAAAATATAACTAGTTAAGAAGGCTAAACTAATATAAGCTAGCAATGAAATAACTAGTTTGTTTTGATTTAAAGTGTAAAAGGGGATTAAATCCATAAAAATAAAACAGCTATTGAAAAAATATTTGGCATAGTAGTTTTGTTTTCAACCTTTAGTTAAGAGCTCAGGACTCAAGATTAAAACTGACTCATGTGAATTGTAAGTTGCAGATAAAAGAGATTTTTGAGAGAGTTGTCAAGTTGTAAAAATGATAATTAGATACAATCGTGACAATAAAAAATACAAAATGAAGAACAAAGTCAATGGAAAAAATTATAGAATCATTAATTAAAAATACATGTAGTTTTCAAGCAATGTCGGATGAAGCAAGAGAAATTGCAAGAAAAAAATTTAGAGGAAAAGAAACAGAAATAGAAAATACTATAAGAATAAGTATTGATGGATTGATTGCCTCATTAATAAAGGAAACAGAAAATAAAATTGATATAGTTGATGAAAATATATCTTTTAAACTGACACTAATATCATCTTATGTCAGAACACATTTCATAATAAATGATTTTTTGTTAAATGGAGATTTAGTAGAAGCATCAGTACTAATGAGAAAACAATTAGAAGCTATTGCAAGACTAAATGAAATAGATTCAAAAAATCTTGAAACACTTCTTGGAAAAACTCCAAATGTAAAAAATATTTTACAGGGAGAAAGTGGAAAAATATATGGTCTTTTATCAGAAATTGCTCATTCTTCAAGTCATAGAATAGGTGAATTATTATCTGCTTTTGAAGATGGAGAAAAAATTGGTGTATCAAATCTTCCAACATATTCAGAACATGCTCATACAGGCTGGGATTTAAATATTTTTCTTTCATTGAATTTTTTATTTCATTTCTTAAAATGTCTAAGAAGCTGGTATCCCCAAAAAGATTTTTCTAAATATTCAAATTGTTTATTTTCTACTTATGAATTAGCTGTTGAAAATGGAACTATAAATATTCTTGAAAAAATTAAATAATATTAGAAATTTCAACGTGTTCTATTTTGGAATAGGTTGTGAAAGATAAAAAAATAAGAGCACCTAGGCATAGACTATATTTTTCTAATAGTTAAAATGTTTTTAATATATTATCTATGTAATAAAATAAAATATTGATGTATAATAACCACATGGAAACCATCGATATCAAAAATCACTTTAAAACACCACTGTTTACACACGAAATGCTCAGTGCCTTTTTAGAACCTAGCGTTTCACAAGTGAATATTAAAATAGCCACGATGGTAAAGAATGGTGATTTGATACGCTTAAAACGAGGGATTTACCATCTTGGGAAAAGATACCAAAGTACCCCCATTGATACTATCAGCATCTCCAATATGCTCTATACCCCTTCGTATGTTTCGTTTGATTTTGCACTCTCACACTATGGCATGATTCCTGAACGTGTGAGTGAAGTGACAGCCGCAACGCTTAACCATCCAAAACTCTTTGAAACGCCCTTAGGGCGCTTTAGTTATAAACACATCCCCAAAGAAGCCTATGCACTTGGTGTTGATTGGATGTATGATGAGAATAACGGCGGAAAACTTATAGCAACGCCTGAGAAAGCATTGTGCGATAAAATACGTTACGATAGAGGGGTAGGAAGTATGACGCAAGCGCAGATGAAAGAATACCTTGTGTATGACCTTCGCCTAGAGCGATTAGAGATGTTAAATGTTGAACTTATCCTCTTAATTGCACACGCCTATCGTTCAAAAAACTTACGCACACTCGCTTCCTTACTGCAAAAAGGAGTCAATCATGGCTAATACTCATCCTGCCATTGCCAAGATGCTCGAGCATTATGCACTTAACTCTAAAGAAGAGAGTGTGGATGCTTTGCGTGAAATTCTTCAAGAGATTGTGCTTTTAGGACTGTATGAGGGAGGGTTTTTTAAAGAGGCCGCTTTTTATGGAGGAACGGCACTTCGTATTTTACATGGACTTCCACGCTTTTCAGAAGACCTTGATTTCTCACTTCTTCAAGAAAATCCATCATTTGATTTGCGTATCTATGAAAAATCTCTTAGTGAAACATTACTCTCCTTTGGGTTCGATGTAAAGATTGAGATGAAAGAAAAAACAGCGGAATCTGCTGTACAGTCTGCTTTTCTAAAAGGCAATACCGTAGAGCATCTTCTTTCCATCAATGCCCCTAAAAACATTCTTCAAAGCATTCATAAAGACCAAATCATCAAAATCAAATTTGAAGTAGACACAGAGCCTCCTTTACACTTTCAAACACACAGTGTTTTGAGACTTATTCCTCGACCCTATTCGATTACGGCAATGACCTTACCCTCACTCTTTGCTGGGAAAATGCATGCACTGTTGTGCCGTGCATGGGGTACGCGACCAAAAGGCAGGGATTGGTATGATCTTGTGTGGTATATAGCCCATAAGACACCTTTGGATTTAGAACACTTAAACGCACGCTTGGAGCAAAGTTGCAAATGGTTTGAAGCCCAAAAGCAAACCCTACCTGAACATTTAACCAAAGAGAGTTTGATAGCACTGTTAAATACGCGTATTGAACACCTCGACATTGCAAAAGCTAAAAACGATGTAAGGCCTTTTATTAAAGAGATGGCTGAGTTAGAGTTATGGAGTGAAGTCTTTTTTAAACAGATCATTCATGATATTGTACTAGAAGCATAGGCATGCAGAGTATGTCCTCTTCTTCCATTGTGTTTATCGATTTAGAGGTTACGAAACATACGCAAACCATTGCTTCTATTGGCGCATACATTGATGAAGAGAATGGATTTGAAGGTCAGTCATTGCATGAACTGATTCGCTTATGCGTTCAACAAACTCCCTCATATGTGTGTGGCCATAATTTTATAGATCACGATAAACGCTACCTTGAGAACAGTACGTTTAATGCACTCTTACAGCGCCTAAAAATACTCGATACGCTTTACCTCTCCTTGTTATTGTTTCCAGATAAAGTCACGCATAAACTTGAAAAACCCTATAAAACAGAAGCGCATATTGCCAATTCTCCTTTTGGGGATAGTGTGGCTACCAAGGAGCTTTTGATGCTACTTGTTGAGCGATTTTACTCTTTAGATGAATCTCTCAAACAAGCTTTATATTTATTACTGAACACTCATGCAATCTATGCTCCATTTTTTGAATATATCGCGTATCAAAGCAGTGAAATCTCTTTGTATGAGCATTTTAAGTCATTAATTCAGTGTGAAAAAAAAGTGTTTGAGGCGATAACTGTCAGGCGAAGCGCAAATCTAGTCATATAAAATTCTCATAAAAGCCTAGAGTACGACTATATTTGCAAGAACGTATGCCTAATTTTAATGTTCATTTGACATGTATATATTATTGATACCACTAAAGGTATAATTCTTCTGCATTTTGAAGACAATGGTTATATGGAAATTGAATCACTCACCTATAACTTTTTCCCCTACCGACATGAACTTGAGCGTATTTTTTCAAATGATTTTACGCCCCCTTCAAAAAATGGAAAAGCTGCCCTTAGACGCTATTTTAAACAACTAAAAACAGGAAATATGCAAACAATTGTTATCGATGAATAAAACACTTTTTAGTCTATATATTCGCAACAGAATTAAAAGAACAGCTCCCCAAAAAAGTTTATTTAAATAAAGTTGAGTGCTTACCAACTTCAACTAAAACCAATTCGATTTCATCATTATTGATTTTATAAATGAGTAGCAAATCAGGCTTTAGATGACATTAGCGACATCCTTTGTAGTTACCTATCAAAAGATGGTCTTTGTATTTTTCCTCAAGGACTTCATCATTGGCAAGTTTAGCAACAATACTTAATACAAGCTCTTGATCTGAGGCGTGAAGTTTTTTATAGGCTTTTTTAAATGAAGATGTTCGAAAAATAGAATATTTCATGATTCAAGATCAGCTTTAAGCGCTTCTATTGAATCAAATGATTTTCCTTCTCTTTTTTCCAACTCTTTTAAGGCTTTTTGCATTCTTTCCGTTGGCACTTTAAGTTCAAATGGAATGGAATACGTCATAGCTACTTGTTTACAAAAAAGATTGATTCCTTCACTTAAACTCATGCCATATTGTTTTAAGACCTCAGATGCAATCATTTTTGCATCTTCATCAATACGTACACTGGTACTTGTTCTCATAGTGTTTATATTTTAAACTATGAGGACTACCACTAATGAGTATGTATAATCCACCCCATCCAGGGCAATTTATTAAAGAAGTTTATTTAGAAGAATTAGATATTAGTGAGCGTGAAGTTGCACATAAACTTAGAGTTGCACCTTCAACCTTTCATCGTCTGGTTTCTGGGCAAACAAGCCTAACTCCTGAAATGGCACTACGTCTTTCTAAAACATTGGGAAGAACGCCTGAGAGTTGGTTGGCAATGCAAGATAAGTACAGCCTTTGGATTCTTGGGCAATCCCTCAATCTTGATGCAGTAGAAAAGCTAGAGATATCTGCTTAGATTTTAAATATAGGATCTAAGCAGTTTATAAATCCTAATTATTGAAAATTTAGATTTTCAAAGTTAATATCTAATCGATTTTATTAAATTCACGTCATTTCTATATCTTCCCTACCCAAACTTATTTATATTTTTTAAATATTTGAGCGTGTGCACCAAGTCTCATAAATATCATTTCATTTGTATTGTTATCTATCTGATAAATTAAAAGCCAATCATTTTTAATGTGACATTCATAAGTTCCTTCCCATTCCCCTTTTAAGGGGTGGTTTTTATACTTTTCATGAAGAATCTCATCATTCAACATCGCGGACATTACCTCTTTTAAAAGTGTGAAATCCTCTGCTGAAAACTGACCACTTTTTTTATCACGTTCTATATCTTTTTTAAAGAAACGATGATACTCAGGAGTATACATTACAATCCTAAATCATCAAACAATTCTTTAGGGGAAGTATGTTTAATAATATTCTTGCCCTCTTTTGTTTCTTTGATTGCTGTCACTGTTTTTTCATTAGGAATGCGAAGCTCAAAAGGAAGACCTTTGTGAAGTACAACACTATGTAAAAAAAGTCGTGTAGCTTCGCTGGTAGTTAATCCCATTTGCTTGAGATATTCTGCTGCTTTATTTTTGATATCAGGATCAATGCGTACTGTCATAGCTGTTCCGGTCATAAAATCCTCCTCTTTTTTATCAATTGTACATCAATTGATGTACAATTGTCAAGAATAGGCTGTGCAAGCAAAACATTCTATTCATATTGCCCTAAACCTTGCAAAATTATTAATACTATCTACAACTATTTCAACAACATATTTCAACTTTTCTATATTCAATGTATCTAGAGTATCGCTTTTCTTATGATAGTTTGGATTTCTAAAGTAGGCAGTATCTGTTACCATAATGGCATTAAAGCCAAACTGCCAATAGTTTAAATGATCAGATGCACTCAGTTGTTCAGTTACGGCGGGGTATCAATTTATGCACTATCTACCCCAAAAATCAATCACGATTGGAGATAAAGGGTATGTTTCATCAAAGTTAGAAGCTTTTTTAAAACAGTTTGAGATTGTACTTTCACCCATTGGCGTAACAACATGCAACGAGAAAATACAGAAGATTATTTTACCAAGCGTAGAATTAGAAAAGGTGTTGAAACTGCCTTTTCTATGATCACTGCTAAGTTTGGTAAAGTGATTAAGGCTACAACCATTGGTGGCTTTTTAACAAAGCTTAGACTTTTCATCACTGCGTATGCTATCAACTGCTTTTTGAAGCTTAGTGATGACAAAAAAGCTCTTCTGTTTAACTAGCAGTTTGGGTTATACTTAATTCAAAAGTAAACTCTTTTAATTATCTATTTAGCGGGGGAACCTTTTCTAATAGCACGAATATATGCTTCAATTTCTCACCGAATAGTTATAAACCTAATCCTGATAACAGGAGCGAAAGATTCAAAAAACACAAATATAAATATCTTGATAAATTTGATTCAGAAGAAGAATTTGAAGTGGCACTTTATATTGATTCGCTTGATGGTGTTTTAACATGGATACGAAATATTGCTAGAGATCCGATTAATTCATTTTGGTTACAAACAGCTACTGATAAATTCTATCCTGATTTTATATTGAAATTAAAAAATGGAAAGACTATTGTGGCTGAGTATAAAGGGAAAGACCGTATTGCAGAGTATGAAAATACAAAAAAACCTATAGGTGAGAAATGGGCTTCTTTGCATAAAGACTGTGAGTTTTTATCTCTATATAAGCATGATTATAAAGACAAACTTTCTAAAGCATTAAATTAGGTTTCCATTTTTTTGGAAAAATATGGACTTATCTTTTGTAAATAGTCGAGCCTGAAAAACTCAAAAACATCACAAATTATAGCCTGCTTTCTCTTTGAGTCAACCCAAGCCAAATCCACACAGACCAATAGAGTTTCATATACCCTATACTCACCATCATTTGCCTATAATCTTTTGCTAAAAAAAGAGCATGGATGAAGAGATTCATCCATTTTTTCAGATTCCACGCACATGCAGCCATGAGTAGATTGATCTGATCTCCGATAAAGCCTTTAAGATAGTTTCGTGCCATTCTGTGGTCATGTTTGAGATGTCCAATGGTAGGCTCTATGGCAGCTCTACGTCTAAACTGTTTTCTCTTGTGTTCTTTTTCTTCTTTCGTGTCACGTTTTAAATGAATACCGGGGATGCAAATATGTGTGGTGTTGACCTCTTTAATGCCACGGTATCCTCTATCACACGTTGCCCTTTGGATAGGTGTGTGTCTGTGTGTGGACGCATGGGTCAGGACAGCCTTCAATGTTTTAGAATCGTGTTCATTGCTCTCATGGGCGACTGCTCCTACCACAATCCCATGCGTGTAGGTGGTGACAACAGAAGCCTTAACACCAAATTCATAGCTTTTATGATCTTTCCCTTTTGCCATGGCATAAATGTGAGGTTCATGCAAGGAGTAGATTTTATCCTTATCGCTTCTTTTTTGTAAAAGTACCTTTGTGTAAAGTGAAAATTGTTCAGCGTAGAATGCTATTTGTTCTAGTGTAAAACTTCTTTGCATATCACGCATCACTATTCCTGCAATGGTGCGTAAACGTTTCATAGCACTGCGTGCTTTGTGCTTCTTCTTGGGATGTCTAAAGAAGCGTAAGGTGATACGATGCTCTTTTATCTCTTTGAGGTAGGTACGTCGTAGTGCAATACCTTCCCTCTTTGCAATCTTATGCAATGCGTGAATCATCTTAATGGCAAGTTTACCATCGGTGGGATAAGTGATATGCTTCTCTTGGGCAGTGGAGTCAATAATGACATGCGATTCATTGGATGCTTCAGGGTGTAATGCCACACTGGCACCAAAGATGGCATCTATACCTCCTTGACCAATACGATTACGAAACTTTACCAATTCTGTTGCATCACAAGGTAAGCCACATTGGTAATCACTGAGCCCACAGAAGTATTGATAATAAGGATTTCGTTTCCATTGCACGACCACATTCTCATCAGAGAGATTCTCCAAATATTTGAGCATCAATAATCCTGCCATCAAACGCAAAGGTTTAGCCGGTCTTCCTTTGTCCATACAGTAATATCCACGCAATGCCTCTTCTATTTTATTCCAATCAATCACATCAGCCAAAGCAATCAGTGGATCATTCCTATCTAACATATCCATTAAGGAACCATAGAAAAGATTGGGTTGATTTGTAGGTGTCATTTTCGGCAGCAAAGAGATCCTTTTCGACCAGAAATAGAGGGGTAACCCCCTTGTTTATGGTCGAAATTATACTCTAAAATGACTATGAAAGCCCTGAATCTAGGGATTTTTGTGGTTTTTCAGGGGCGACTAAATAGTTATAATCGGTTATCATCAAAATCAATGGAGGATAACATGGCTATAACATCACAGATACAAGGTGCTTTTGAAGGTTTCAAAGGCGATACGATTATCGAATTAACAAATGGAGAAAAATATAAACAGGCTGAATATTTTTATGAATACCATTATGCGTACAGTCCAAATGTAACCATAATAAATTCTACAAATGGAAGTTTTCTAAAAATTGATGGGATTGAAAAAGAGTTTAAAGTAACAAAGGTATTCTAATTTTTCTTAAGGAAAAACAATTAATTCATACACCATAAAAGAAATTGACAACCTAAGCGTGCGTCTCCCATGGATAAAAGAGACGCACATGTACCTTATAATGCTTGAATTTATTGCTAGAAATTTTCATCTCTCAATGTTAAACTGTTTTACCGCTTTTGTACAAAACCCCAATCTATCAATTATTGCTACAGCCAAACAGTGGAAGAAGTTAAACCTTGGCATTAAACAGGATGCTAGAGCCTACGCCATTCAAAAACCATTTGATGCCATTGATTTTGTGTTTGATATCAGTGATACACAAGGGGCAGGAACACTCTTTGGAAATGAAATGCTCTTTAAAAATCAACGAGAGTTTTGTAATGACTTTACAGATAAGCTCATAAAGTACTATAGAGACAAAAGTATTAAAATTCGCCCAAATATTTTAATGTCGATAGATGGCATGGCAAGTCCTGATCAAGATGGCTATGGTAATATCCAATTAAATGTACGCCTTGATGAAAAAAGGAAGTTTGTTACGTTGGTTCATGAGATCGCACATATCCGTTTAGGTCATGTTGTTGTAAAAGCCTCTCATCCTTCGAAACTAGAACATATTAAAAATATTAATGAAATCATGGCTGAATCAGTCGCTTACTTGGTATGTAAGCGTTTTGGAATTGAAATTAAAAGCTTTGAATATATCAAAGACCATATCGTGACTAATGTTCCAAAAGAAGTGAGCATTAGCAATATTTTACTATTAGCCACAGAAATTGAAAAAGTTTTGAAAGTAAAATACTTTGACTAATCTTTCACCACTACATGTAAGCATTCAGAAGTAACTTGCCTTACTTTATCTTGCGTGCGTACATTATTGGGATTAAAACGCTTATAATCGGATTTTACAACACTTGTCAAGCGAAGCGCAGAACTGGTCAGTTTTTAGTGTAAAAAAGTTGCGAATTGAAACTTAAACCACCTCTTGATTTTGACCTTCTATGTTTGAAGATTTAGCTTCAAACTTATAGATTTCTGAGTGTAAAACTCCTGTTTGTTTCTTCTCTTTAAGTCGGTAGCTATCTCCTTGAATATTGATGATATGTGAGTGATGTAACACTCGATCTAATATAGCGGTTGTAACGATTTTATCTCCTGCAAAGACTTGAACCCATTTACTAAATACAAGATTTGAAGTAAAAATGGTAGAGCTTTTTTCATAGCGTTTAGAAATAATTTGAAAAAAGTGATTGGCTTCTTCTTTGCTCATATTGAAATATCCAATCTCATCAATGACAAGTACCGATGGAGAGGCGATAGATTTCAAGAAGCTATCATATTTTTTCTCTTTTTTGGCTCTATTTGCATTACTTAAAAGCTCACTTATGGTGGTAAATCTTACTTTATAGCGATGTTGCACCGCTTTGAGTGCTAGCGCAATAGCAAGATGTGTTTTACCCACACCACTTTCACCTAAGAGGATGATGTTCTCATACTTTTTAACAAATATTAGGCTTGAGAGTTCTTCAATCTGTTTACGGTTCACGCCAACGGAGAAAGTGTAATCAAACTGCTCTAATGTCTTAATAACTGGGAATCCTGCGAGTTTGGTCAACATATTTTTAGACCTTCCTAGTCTATTATCTACTTCCACTCGTAATACCTCCTCCAAGAACTGTGTATATTGCCAATTCTCTTTAGCTGCCATACTGGCAATATCATGATATTTTTCGCCTATGATAGAGAGCTTGAGTTCTTTACATAACTCATCGATAGAGGTATCTAACTCCATAATGCACCACCATAAAATCCAACAGGAAGGATGATGTTTGCAACCATGGGTATAAACTCATCGTAACATTGAATGTCTCTATTGGGGATATATAATTTTTCCAAGTCTTTGTGAGAATTGATTGGGGAATATTTTTTAGCTACACTTTCAATCAAAGCTTTAGGGTGGATTCCTTGATAGGCTTTAGGCACAGGAAGTAGCTGTAACTGCTCCTGTGCTAACAACTCAAATGGCATCTGTAATGTCGTTTGGTGGATGCGTTTATTGGCGGTATTGTCCAACCATTTTAGAACTTCCGCATTTGCATTATCAAGCGTTAATGTGTAATGTTTCATAGAGAGTCGCACCCGTAATCCATTGTGAAAGTTATACCGCAGATAATGGTTAAATCTCTCAACTTTTCCTTTGGTCTTAGCACGATAGGGTTTGCATACTTTGATACTGAATCCACAATGTTTAGCAAAGTCAGCAAACAAGGGATTGAATCTATGATCACCTTTGCTATAGTCATTGCGCGACAATATAACCGTTTTCATATTGTCATAGAGACAGTTCCTAGAAACACCGCCAAAGTAGGCAAAAGCGTTCATATGGCACCCTATTAAGGTCTCAATCTTCTCATTATTAACGTATTCCACATAAGATGCCCTAGAGTAACCCATCGTCGCCACAAAGGCGGATAAATTATCCTTGGGAAACTCTACCCAGTCGACCTGCATTTGCTGGGCTGGTTTGGTTTCAAAGCGTATAATAGGCTCATCTAATTTGGCTCGAGCTCTAAGCTCATATCTTAGTATGACTTGTTGAAGCCACCTCAGACTTCCATCGTATCCTAGCTTCTTAATCTCTTCGTAAATAACAGTTAATGGTATTTCACTTTTCTGCTGCTCTGCCGTCTCTAACATCTTGGCAATATGTGGCAAATAAGGATCAACACTGTTAATCACAGGAGGTCTATTGATATGGGGAATATAATCATCTGGAAGATTGGCATAGCGCCTTACAGTTTCTCTTGAAATACCTAACTTTCTAGCAATGGCACTTTTACTAAAACCTTCAGCTAAAAACTTCTTTATCATTTTAATTTCACCTTTTTTTAACACTCAACTCCTTTCCAAAAATTTGAAAATGGAGTTTAACCAATTTAACTTGGTTCTTTAAGGTTTTAAATAAAAATGCAACTCTCAAATTACATTTTCTACTGACCAGTTTAGCAGTTCGTTTGACAACACTGTATCGTCCATAGCTTGACATAATCGCTTCTATCTCCTCTTGGCTCATGTAGCCCTCGTTATTGTAGCTTACAAAGATGTATTTGAATTGTGCATTTGAGATAAGCTCTTCAAAGGCTACATGTACGCTTTTTTTGAGACAGTAAGAACTGGTCTTACATGTACGAAGACCACTCTTGCCCTTGGGGATAAAGTCATCATAAGTTGCAATCGTGTTAAGTAAGTGATAGTACGCACCATAGTGTCTAAAATTGTACGGTGGGTCAAGATAGAGAATATCTCCACTGATGGATTGAATAAGCGCGTTGGCATCTTCTTGATAGACTACATGTGAGTTATCGTTAATCTGAAAATAGGCGGGTTTAAGTTCTAGCGTAGCTTTGGCAGTGGGTTTGAGCGTTTTTAGAAAAGAACCGTACATCGAAGCAGTATTGGCAACCCTATCAGCAGATTCAAGCAAGGAAGCCAGTAAAAAATAATACATTGACGCACCAATGCGCCCTATTCTCTTCCACTCTTCAATTTTAAGGCGTATAGCGTCAATTTTTTTAGCGTTATCGTCACTAAAATACAAACGCCCACTTCCTGAGCCAGTACAATAATGCTGATAAATAAAACCCTCTACATGTAAGGCTTGATTGAGTTCATCGATGAGAGAGCTTACATGTAAGAGTGGGAGATGATTTTCAATGTAGTTTTTATTGAGGACATAGCTGTAGTGTTCAATGTCATTGCTAATGACTTGCTTCACCTCTTTTTTAAAAGCACAACCAACCGCGCCCGTTCCTGCAAATAAATCACAAAAAATAGATTGCGATAAATCGTGACCAACCACAGAGTGAATCGTTTCTTTTATGAAAGGCATAAGCGAGCGTTTTGAGCCAATATAGCGCATAGTCCTACTTTTTGGAAAGATGGAAAGTATTATATAATATTTATTAGTGTGATTTATTATTTAAGAGAGTTACGCACCGAAGGAGTTACAGCGAGTGATGAGGCTAAGTTCCACTCTACTCCTTCGTCAGCCCCTAGCGAAAGTATATCAAATGATATAGCATTTAATCAATTAATTCAATCCATATATTAGACTCTTTTGTGGTACAATTTTAATGTACGAGGAAATCGTTTCGGACGTAGAGCATTGTGGCACATCTTTGATTGCAGCAAGGCGTCCTCGCCAACTAGAGAAAGTGCAAATGCACCATCGCCTTGTTCAGGTAGCTTTTGGCTAGGTTGAAGTGTAGGGTAGGGCGACCCTACCTCTATTTTTTGCTATAATGTTATTCTTAAAACCATCGGAGTGCGGTTTCGGACGTGAGCTAAAGGACGAGATTTCTCGGGCACTAGGCGACAACCGTAAAGTTCGTGGCAGTTTTTGGTCTGCCATATCCTCTATTTTTGCTATACTTTTACTATCAAAGAGAATATGTCCGTACTGTTTATCAGTAGCCGTGTGACTCGGCTTTGATCTCGTAGCCTCACCGTGAATCGACTTGAGGCTTACCCTACCCTCTCCCTTCCATACCCAATCATATCCACCCCATACTTATCCCTGATTTTCATAAGCCCATGGGTGAGTTTGGCATGTTTGGTATCCTTTTCAATCTCAAGAATCGAAAAGCTTTTACGCTTATGAACCCCTGTGCAATTACTCGCCCCCAAGCCAATGTAGTGAATCTTATAATGAGGATGAGTGTCCAGTTCATCAAAGAGGCTTTGGGCAAGGTCAATAAAGAAAGCTTCATTGAATAACCGATCATGGGTGATAGATTTAGCAGACTTGGTGCCGTATTGGTAACGCAGCTTCATATAAAAGGTGGTGGGATTGAGTCCTAGTTTACTGATGGTGTAGCTTAGATACCGTGAGAGTATCAGCACTCTGCGTTTTAACTCTTCCCTCTCTCCAATGGCTGCAAAGTTACGACTGATACCAATGCCTTTTCGCTCTCTGGAAGGATGAACGGGTTCGTTGTCTTCTCCTAAGATTTTTAGATAGAGCTCTTTGCCTGTTTTTCCATAGGACTCAAAGAGTCGTTGCATGCGTTTGGCATCTCCCAGTGTTTCTGCGCCATAGCTTTTTAACCGCCGCTCTATCGCTCTTCCAATTCCTGGGAAATCCTCTATTTTTATGGGGTCTGTAAAGGTACTGACTTCATGAGCTTCAATCACTTTCGTCCCATAAGGCTTAATGGTATCGGTAGCAAGCTTTGCAATCCATTTGCTTTTACTCGCAGCAATGGAGATAGGCAAATCAAAGCGTTCTAAAATCTCTTGTTGTAAGGCTTGGATAAAGGCTAAGGTATTTTCCTCTTCTACCCAGCCACCCACATCTCCAAAAAACTCATCAATGCTGTATTGCTCTAAGAGGGGGATTTTGGTTTCAAGGTAGGCTTTGAGTTTAAAGGAGAGCATTTGGTAAAAGAGATGGTCACTCGGAAGCACGATAAGACCTGGGCACATGACAAGAGCATCTCTTAATGAGGTGCCTGTTTTTATTTTATACGTTTTGGCTTCATAGCTTTTGGCAATCACAATGCCATGTATTACCCCCTCTTCGTCTTTAAACTCTTTTTTCCATTCATTCAC